>DASYHQ010000040.1 GCA_035998445.1 Tepidisphaeraceae bacterium
TGAGGCTGGTGACGCACATCCGGTGACGCGCAAGACCGCAAAGCGGGTCGGCGCAACGCTGGCCGCGGAACGCACGATGATGATGCGGCAGTTGACCCCGTAGACATTACGCCGCCCTTCCCTCCTCCATCTCCGCCAGCGAGACGGGCGCGCTCCTACCGGCTTCATCGCCGCAGGGCCAGCAACCCGCCGACGACCGCTGCCACGCCGAGCGCCGCGGGCTCGGGCACGGTGACGGCGGAGAGCGTGGCGAGCGTGTGGTACCCGCCGCCGCTGATCGACGTGTAGCGGTACCCCTCGGGCGGCATCAGCTGCGTGGGCGTCACGCGATTCGTGAGATCGCCTAAGCCAAGGTTGCCGGCCCCGTTGTACCCCCAGACCCACAGGCTGCCGTCGGCGGAGAGGGCATAGCTGGAACGGTCGCCCGCCGCGACTTCGATCAGCTCCACCGCTAAGTCGAGCGACAGGAACGGCGTGGCGGCGTTGGCGGTCGTCCCGTCGCCGATCTGGCCGTAATCGTTGTACCCCCACGCGTAAGCGTCACCGTCCTTGATCGCCAAGCTGTGGTAGGTGCCCGCCGCGACCGCGGTGACGCCGCTCGTCAGGCCGGTGACCGTGACGGGCACGTTGCGATTGCTGGTCAACCCGTTGCCGAGCTGGCCCTCGGCGCCGTACCCCCATGCCTTGGCGGCTCCGTCCTGGACGGCCAAGCTGTGGGTGAACCCGCCCGCGATGGCTGTGACGTTGCTCGTCAGGCCGGTGACGGTGACGGGCGTGCTGCTGGAGGAGCTAATCCCGTTCCCGAGCTGGCCGTAGCCGCCGAACCCCCACGCCTTTGCGGCGCCGTTGTGAATCGCTAGGCTATGGTGGCCGCCGGCGGCGATCGCCGAGACGCCGCTGCCAAGGCCGATCACATTGACGGGCGTGTGGCTGTCGACCCTCGACAGGTCGCCGAGCTGGCCGTCGACGTTCTGTCCCCACGCCTTTGCGGCGCCGTTCTGGATCGCCAGGCTGAAGTAGGTGCCCCCGGCGACGGCCGTGACGCCGCTGTTCAGGCCCGTGACGGCCACCGGTACGCTGGCGTTGGCGAACGTCCCGTTGCCGAGCTGGCCCGAGGCGTTGTAGCCCCACGCCTTGGCGGTGCCGTCCTGGACGGCGAGGCTGTGGTAGCCGCCCCCGGCAACGGCGGTGACATCGCTGGTCAGGCCGGTCACGGTGACAGGCGTGCTGCTGTTCGTGGTCGCGCCGTTGCCCAGCTGGCCATTGTTGTTAAACCCCCACACCCGCGCGTCGTCCGCGACCGCAGGGGCTGCGACGAGGCCGAGCGAGCCGACGGCCGCCGCCGCGGCGGCCACGGCCGTGTGCTGCCGCGGACGGCGTGAGCGACGCGTTGAGCTCGACAGACGCGTGTGTGACTGCATGTTCTCGCTCCGGATAGATGTCGATGGAAAGCTGCTTGGCCGATGCAACCTAAGGCCGTCCTGAACGGCTGGGAAGGCTGGGGCCGGCCTCATGCGGACGAACTATAGAGATCGCCACGCCCGCCGCAACGTGGCGGTTTGGGAGCGGCGGGCGCGAACCGTGGACAGGTGGCCGGATGGGCGACCTATGTGGCTTATCGCACGGCGAAGGTTACCGCCGAACGAAAAAAGGCCGCCCTATCCGAAGGGCCCTTGCTAACCCCCTCCCCACCCCCCTCACGCCGCCCGTCCCTCCTCCAGCTCCGCCAGCACTATCACAACGGTCAATGCTGATCGCGTTCGTCCGCAGCTGTAGGGGCTGGCAACCGATCAACCGGAATGTACACCATCCCCATCCGGTCGCGCGGGATCGCCGCGGCCGGACGACCGGCCCGGATGGGGCGGATGCGGATCGCGTCGGCCGTCACCTGGTCCACCATGCCGAACCACCCGCCGCGTTCTGCGCCCCCCTGCTGGCGTGGTGCACGATCACCATCGCGCCGCCATCCGCTCAGCGATCCGCTCGAACCGCCGGTACAGGTTCGTCATGTCCGCGTTGCTGTTCTCGTCGAACTTCTCGGGGTAGCACTTGTACAGCGGGTCGATGACCACCAGCTCGTACCGCCCCGCCGGCTGGGCCAGCAGGTGGCGCTCGACGTGCTCGATCGTCGCGTTGCGCCCGCGGAAGCTCATCACGTGGATCCGCTCGCCCAGCGCGTCGAGCCGCGTGCCCTTCGCCCGCGCGATGTCCGGCGGCTGCAGCTCCAGGTCGACCAGCAGGACGCGGCCGCCCGAGAGGCCGAAGCGCCCGAGCCATTCCGAGCCTTCGCTCATCGAGATCGCTAGGTCGAGGATCAGGTACGTCTTGTAGCTCTTGCTCGTCGAGATCAGGTTGCCGACCTGCCCGGCCCGCAGGCAGCCGATGATGATTGGGCGCCGCAGTTCCGGGTTGTCGCGCATCAGGACCGACAGCGGCACGGCCGCCTCGACCTTGGCGTCGGCCGGATCGGGGTCGGGCGACCCGCGTGGATCGCCGCCGAGCGCATCGACGATGTCGCGCAACCAGGCGGATCGGTCGGCGTCGTCGCCGTGGCCGGGGTGGCGGCGACCGCCCGGCGGGGCCCCATTGGTGGATCCGTTGGTCTGGCCGTTCATCGGGCACCTCCGGTCAGGTTCTGGGCCGAGGTGATCGCCAGCAGCTGGCTGGCGAGCCGGTCGACCTGCTTGTCGAAGCCGGTGTGGCGGGCGATCGCCTCACGGACGATGCGGTGGCACTCGGCGTCGGAGAGGGTCGGGGACTCCCAGATCGCGACGCGCAACACCTCCGCGTCCGGGCTGTCGACAATGCGCGCCAGGACGGCCGCGTCGGGCTCGACCTTGTACGCCTTGCCGACCAGCACGGCGGCCGCACGGACGGTAGGCGTCATCTGGCCGTTGTGTTGGAGCTTCAGGAAGACGTCAAACGCGTCGCGGGTCCCGCACCTGATGCCCTTGCGGAACTTGCCGTCATTCAGTGGGTCGGCGGTGCTGAAGTGGATGGAACGCCGTCGCCCGTCGCCGCACGTGACGACGTGGCCGTTCATCTGGCTGCTAGATCCCGGCCGGATGAACGTCTCGCCACGGGTGCCGCCGCGGGGCACGAACAGGTAGCCGTGGGCCTCGAGCAATTCCTGCACGTCGTGGCGGGCGTTGAACGCGTCGATGACGTTCGCGGTGTCGTCGTTCACGCCCGCGGCACGCCTGGCCGCCATCTTCGCCTTGGCTGCCTCCACCGCCTCCGCGTGACGTTTGGCATCGGCCAGCTCGTTGAGCCGCGCTTGGGCGACGGCCTTGGTCATCAGCAGGTCGAACGCCATCGTGCGGACGTAGAGCTCTTCCATGGGCTCGACCAGCCGCCACCAGACCCAGAAGCCGTGGCCGCTGTTGACGATCGCGGTGGGCGGCGCCAGGACGGCACGTTCCCCCTCGTGCTCGATCGCCACGTCGGCGAGCGTGGCCCGGACGGCGGACAGGTCGCTGACGTGGTCGAAGTCGAGCATCATCGCGCGCGCCAGCGTGACGCCGGGGGCGCTGCGCTGGCCGACGCCGGTGCGGGGGTTGGCGCCGAAGTAGATGTCCAGGCCCGATCGGTTGTCGTCCAGTAGCGCGGGGACGGCGGTCGCCAGGGCGCGGGCCTTGATCCACCTGGACGTCGGCTGGTACCGGCGGACCGGCTGGCGACGGACCTCGACGACATCGCCGGGCTCGAATAGCTCGGCGGCGAGCGCGGTGACCTGCTCTGCCGTCGAAGCGTTGGTCATGTCGATCGGGCTCATCGCTCGCCCCCTTCCACGTGGAGCGTCACCCGCTGCACCCGCACGGCGGCGTTGCCGAACTCGCGGCGGACGTAGCCGCCGAACACGACGGCCAGCGCCCGGCCCGTGTCGACGGTCGTGTCGATCAGGCACGAGCGTGACGCATGGTCGACCGTGCTGACGGTCTCGATGGCCACGCGGTCCTCGCGTGCAGGCTTTCCACCGCCAGTCGGGCGAGGTGCAGTGTCTGCTCTACCTCGGACATGGGGACGAGCGGGTCGGTGATGATGAAGTTGATGTTGGTCGTGGTGGTCATGCTGCGGCTCCTGTCGTTATGGTTTCCCCCACTGGTGAACTACCGGGTTGGCCGAAGGAAGGGGTGAGAGTTTGAGATTTTTCGAAGTGCGGACTGAGTTCTTTTACGGTGATGGCGACGTGCCGCAGTCTTCCGCGCACTTGGTCGAGCGACAGGTCGAGTTGCTCGCCAATCGCACGGACGGTTTGGCGCTCCATACGAAGGTCGGCAACGTGGCGAACCTCGGCCGGCATCCGGGCCAAGGCGTCCCGCACGTCGATCGTGAGGTCGACCCGCTGGGGCGTGGTCCGACGGTCGGTCAGCCAGTCCTGCTCCCACGGCACCGGCTGCACGGTCCGCCGGTAGCCGCGTTTCCGGGCCTCCTGCCGCTCGATCAGCGGGAGGATGCGGTGCTTGGCGATCACGCTCACGAAGCCCGCACGTGGGCCGCGGTCGGGGTCGTAGCGGGCGGTGCACTGGAAGACGCGGAGTGCGACCTCCTGCTACACGTCCTCAAGGTCGTCCCGGCGGAAGCGGTGGGCGAACCGCCAGGCCATTTGTTTGATCACCGCCGCGTCGGCGGTGGTGTATCGGGGGTCATCTACAAGCGGCTGTCTTCATCGTCAAGCTCCGAGAACAAGATTTTCGTTCCATGCGGTTTTGGCTTTGAGCATCACGTTCAGGATGATCAGGATCTTTCGCATGCACGCGACCATGACCACCTTGAACGCCTTGCCGGCGGCGGTC